>NZ_JAASUA010000020.1:0-6404 GCF_014322845.1 Listeria immobilis
GCTTCCGTCACAATGACAGTTCGGGTAAAGGTTGCTTTATTACCGTCACTGTCGGTTACTTCATACGTCACTTCATAACTGCCTGGTTTCGATGTATCTACAGTATTGTTTGTTATTTTTACTGTGCTTGTGATGTCCCCATCTTCTTTATCCGTTGCCTGAATCGTACTCATTGGGTCAAAATCTGCATTTGGATTTAATCGTGTTTCACTATCTCCTGTGATGATTGGCGCTTCCGTCACAATGACAGTTCGGGTAAAGGTTGCTTTATTACCGTCACTGTCGGTTACTTCATACGTCACTTCATAACTACCTGGTTTCGATGTATCTACAGTGTTGTTTGTTATTTTTACTGCGCTTGTAACATCCCCGTCTTCTTTATCTGTTGCCTGAATCGTACTCATTGGATCGAAGTCTGCATTTGGATTTAAGACTGTTTCACTTTCACCAGTGATGATTGGTGCCTCTGTCACAATAACAGTACGGGTGAAAGTAGATTTATTGCCATCACTGTCGGTTACTTCATACGTCACTTCGTAGGTACCAGGTTTCGATGTATCTACAGTATTGTTTGTTATTTTTACTGTGCTTGTGATGTCGCCGTCTTCTTTATCCGTTGCTTGAATCGTACTCATGGGGTCAAAAGTAGTGCCGGGACTTAGATACGTTTCACTCTCACCGGAAATTTGGGGTGGCTCTGTTATAGTAACCGTACGGGTAAAAGTGGATTTATTCCCATCACTGTCGGTTACTTCATACGTCACTTCGTAGCTTCCCGGTTTCGATGTATCAATAGGGTCACTAGTGACTTGAATATCTTTGGTGATGTCACCATCTTCTTTATCTGTTGCGGCCATGGTACTCATTGGATCAAACGTAGCATTCGGATTTAAAATAGTTTCGCTATCACCAGTAATGGTTGGAGCTTCGGTGACGATAATTGTACGTGTAAAGGTAGCTTTATTGCCATCGCTGTCGGTTACTTCATACGTCACTTCATAGCTTCCCGGTTTTGATGTATCAACCGGATTATCTACCACTTTAATATTTCCTGTAATATCACCGTCTTCTTTGTCTGTTGCTGTCATGGTACTCGTTGGATCAAAGGTGCTGTTTGGATTAATAGCCGTTTGTGTATCACCTGAAATCGTTGGTGCCTCGGTTACAATGACGCTACGTGTAAATGTCGTTTTGTTTCCGTCGCTATCGGTGACTTCATAAACAACCTCATAGCTCCCCGGTGTACTAATATCTACATTATTACTAATAATTTTCACTTGATCAGTTAAATCGCCATCTTCTTTGTCTGTTGCTTGAATCGTGCTCATTGGGTCATCGAACGTTTCATTTGGATTTAATCGTGTTTCCGTATCGCCAGTAATGATAGGAGCTTCCGTCACGACTACCGTACGAGTGAACGTCGCTTTATTGCCATCACTGTCGGTCACTTCATAGGTTACTGTGTAAGTACCTGGTTTCGACGTATCAACAGGATTATCTATCACTTGAATGTTGCTAGTAATATCACCGTCTTCTTTATCCGTCGCGGTCATGGTACTTGTTGGATCAAAGGTGTCTCCCGGTTGAAGTGTGGTTGTCGTATCTCCTGCGATTGTTGGCATTTCATTACTAGTGATTTCTACCGAAGTGTCTGTTGCTTCTGCGGTAGTAATTTCCTCATCAAAATTTTCATCATTGTAGGTAACATTTGTGTCCGGAGTAGCCGCACTTGTCTCGGCTTGCCCAGTTAAAGGGATGGTAATATGAACAGATGCATCTTTTTTTATACTGTCCGTAGTAAAGGTCAGTGTCCGAGTTGCTTCATCATAGTTTTCTTCCGTAATAGTTGTATCACTAGAAGAAAGTGTTCCTGGGGTATAAGTCAATTCGCTTGGTATTTGTACAGAAAAGTGGTTATTTGCAGCAGACATTCCACCAGAGTTCACTGCTTGAATTTCGTAATCCACTTGGTTCCTTACTTGAATACTAGGTTCTGAAAAATTTCCGTCCACTGTTAGTATAGAACCTGTCGCAAATTGAACATTATCTAAATAATTTCCCACGCTTTTATACCCTCCAGCGCTACTCACTGCTCTAAATTGAAATCGAGTAGTCGTTTGTCCTTCTGGGATAGTATAGGTTCCTTTATAAATCCCCCACTGTGTATTACCATCCGACATTCTTGCTTGCTGCACTAATGTTCCTCCAGGAGATCCAAATTCAACTAAAGCCACATCTGTGCCATTTCTGCCTCTATGGTAAACTTGCCAATGGACTTTAACTCCTGGAGTAGTTGGGATATCCTGATATAGAGCTGCAACTTGTTCATTGTTCAATTCAACATATTGTCTACCACTTACTGCTAAAGAACCACCGAACATTTGAATAGAACCAGTAGTATCTGTCGTTTCCCAACCTGGAACATCTGCTGCATCAGGCTGTGCATAACCATCGGCCCCCAAATCTTCTTCTGTTAAATAAGGCTCTTCAAAATCTCCATTCACTAAAGAAATAACCGGATAATCCGCTTGAACATTACTTGCCACCGTATTTGTTGCCGCATTTACTTTTTCCATAGATGTATTTATATTTACTGGAGATATTACAAGGCCCGTTACAAGAACTGCCATGGATGTAACTCGAATGCTTTTTTTTACCTTTGTTTTTTTGCTCATTCGTTTTAGCTCCTTTTCCCTCGTTTACTTAAATTAAGGATACTTGTTTTGCTAACCTTAATCATGTGATAATTACACACTTTTTCGTAATATATATGACAAAACCTAGACTAACTACCTGATCCAAATTCATTGAATGGACAGTTAAACTAAAACTAGTATCTATTAGTCTACATTTTTTACAAATAAGCCTTCTTTTCTTTTTTCTAATAATTGCTTACTAATTAATACAGGCAATATTTTAGTAAAATCTTTGCAAGATACACCTACATAATTAGCTATTTTCTCGTTGTCCATATAGAATGGAATGCGTTGGAAACCTTCTGTTTTCTCCATTCTTAATTTTTTGCAAAGATACTGCAATGCGTGTACAATACGTTCCTTTGTTGGATAATCATATTTAATGATTTCATTATATAAATTTTTATTATTTCTTTCTGTTGCATCTAAAAACCACTTCATATAGGCCGGATTATTGGTCGCAAAGTTAAGAAAATATTCTCTATTAATATAAACGAGGGACGTCTTCTCATCACATATGAAACTTAATTTTTTGCTTGCTGTGACTCCAAAGACTTGTTGATTTATCACATCTCCATCAGAAAAGAAGTTAAGAATCTGATGGTTTTTATTTTCCACATGCAATACACCTTCTTTTACGAAAACAAATTCATATAAAAATTGATACTGGTTAATAACTTCATTTTCGGATATTTCTTCCATCCGTATCCAGTAGTCCTCCAGTTTGTATTTATTTAAGTCTACAATCATCTCATCAACTTTTTTATCAGACATTTTGGCATCCTCCTTCTGTTATTATCTATTTCTACTTTCATTATTAAGATAAAATGAATAAGGGATATTTTTCTAGCTTTCACCCTAAATATATTTTAAGAAAAGACAAAAAACCACTAATAAGTTGACTCTCTCTAACTATTTAAAACATTTAGATTACTATATATTCTCTTTGCATATTATGAAATACTAAGTGTTATTTCCGATAACACTTAGTATTTTTTACTTTTCTTCCAAATAATCATAACCAAGAGTCCCATAACAAAAATGATTCCTGCACCAATAATGATATTCCAAAAGTTAAAGAGTGGTATCGTTTTCTCCGAGAATACTACTTCGCTTTTACTTGCTTGTGTTAGTAATTGTTTTTGAACTAGTTCCGCAGTTACGATTAACCTATTGGTGGTAGTAGTTGGTTTATCACAGGTAATAAGTGTAAGTGTAGGTTTGTTGGTTTGTTTTAAAACGCTTGTATCTGTTTCTGGAACTACTTTTACTGTCACAATTTGGTAGGTATATTGGTAAGTTGCGTTTTGAAGATATATTTTCTCCCCTTTTTTTGCGTTCATAAGTGGACCGAAAAAGGCTTTTTCTCGGTGAATATGATGAGCAGCTAGACTATAGTTACCTTCTCCCATTTTCCGATTACTAATTACAGGTGCAGCACCAACATATAAATTTTTATTTGATATCTTTTGTAATATAGGCAGTTGAATATCTAAGGATGGTATACTGATTCCACCAATAACTTCCTCTGAATAGTCATAGTTTAATGACTTGGATATATCTGTTACAGAAGGTGGCTGAATAGCTGCTAGGCCACTTATTTCTGGTGACCCAGAAATAGCTTTTTTTTCGTTATTAGCAAGCTCTTGTTTCGTGTACTGAGTTACATCATATTTAGTCGTCTGATAAGCTAGGTATTCGTTCTTCAGAAAAGGTATGCTAAGAAGAAGGAGGCTTATCCATATGAGTAAATAAAAAGTAAGACGAAATTTCATCATTATTGTAACTCCTTTATATAAAACAGATTAATTCTGTATTTTTACCATTTTTTGTTGTTCTGTCTTTGTACTAGAAATAACAAGGGAAAGATTATTAGCATCCACTGTCTTTTCTGGTACTTCAAAGACTAACTGTCCTTCTTTGCTTTCATCCTTATCTAAAGTATTTAAGAAGAAGGTTTCTTTCATTTTCCCTTTTTTGTTTAAGGCATTCGAAATCGTTGCTGATTCGGATAATGGGTATTCTTTTTTTGTTTTTGTATCGGTTAATTTAAATGTTACTAGACTAGCCGCTTGTTCTTTTTTCGTTTGATTGGTCATTTTTAAATCTAAAATGAGAAAGCTTTCTTTTGTTTTCTTTTTCCAGTCAGAAGTACCGACTTGATTCGTCTTTTTTTGGCTTAGTAATTGTACCTGCATATTATCTACTTTAGCAGTGGCCGCTTGTTCATCCGCTTCTTTTTTTGAGTTAAATGCCCAGTATCCGCCAAAAGCAAGCAGACCGACAATCACTACCACTAAAAGTAAAGACCATTTATTGCGTTTTTTCATTTCTTTTAATTCCTACTTTCTTTTTAAAGTTACGATGAAAAGTTGCACGACACTTTGGACAGCTTACTTTTTGCATCTTTTGTTGAATTGGAAAATGATACCCACACTCCGTACAATGGAACGTTATCTTCTTATTTTTTAAATAGGCTTGAATAATCGCTTCCTGTTCTTTTAATGACTTTTTTTGAATAATCGGATACGTTTCGGGGTCGTTATTTTTCAAGACCTTACTTCCTTTCTAAAAAATAGCTAGGCAAGACAATTCTTGCCTAGCTATATCTGTGTTAAGCGTTATTACATTTTTACTTATTTTTCTGCATTAAGCATTGTGACGACGTCTTCTGCGAACGGCAAATGTCAACGTAGCTACTAGTACAAGTGCTCCTGCAAACAACCAAATCATGTTGTTCGTATCACCAGTATGAGGTAAGTTCTCTGTTGGGTTATCAAGTGGTGGTGTTACAGTTGGTTTTTCTGAATAGATTGTTTTAGCTGTTTCGCCGAATGTTAGGCTTGCACTATTTGGAATACCACCATTTTTAACGAATGGAGATAATTCTTCATTGGTTGCACTATCTTTGATTTTCGTTGTAATTGTCATGGTGTAGGTATGGCCTGCTAGATAACCAAAATCACCATCTTTCTTCGCTAAATCAAACGAAACGTCATTGCCATTCATATTTACTTTCCCATTAGCAGTTACATCTTTACCATTTTCATCTACTACGGTCACTTTTTGGATCTCAAGTAGACTATTAATAGAGTCCTTAATGCTTGCTTGTTTCCATGTAGAAGTCGTGTTACCAAAGCTTGCATTCACATGCCAATCAAAGCTGTCATCACGGTTGGTTAAATCTTCATGTTGTTTGTTATTGACATCTTTATGAATCACTGGTTCTTCTGGTGGTGGCGTTACCGTTGGTATTTCAGAGTGTATTACATCTCCTGCGTTACCAAAATGTAAGTCCGCTTGGTTTGGAATGCCTCCAGAAGCGATATATGGTGCTAATTCTTCATCTGTTGCGCTATCTTTAATTTTCGATGTTACTGTCATGGTGTAGGTATGATTTGCTAGATACGTGAACGTATCGTCTTTCTTCGCTAGATCAAACGAAATATTGTTACCGTCCACCGTTAATGTTCCGTTGGCTGTCACATCTGTTCCGTTTTCATCTACTACCGTCACTTTTTGAATCTCTAATAAATCATTGATTGAGTCTGTAATACTTGCTTGATCCCATGATGTTGTCGTGTTACCAAAGCTTGCATTCACATGCCAATCAAAGCTGTCATCGCGGTTCGTTAAATCTTCATGTTGTTTGTTGTTCACATCTTTCTCAATCACTGGCTCTTCTGGTGGTGGTGTTACCGTTGGTAT
>NZ_JAASUA010000021.1:0-4900 GCF_014322845.1 Listeria immobilis
AAAATCACAGCATATCCACCAAAATATTGGTTAATATATAGTTATAAGCTAACAACAAGCAAAACATTTTCATTCTTCCCCCCTTTTTAGAATGAAAATCCCAAACTCCCTTTTTTGACCGATGCGGTTTACTCCCTTTTTCCGCATCGGTTTTTTTGTGCGCTAAAATGGTGGAATTCTGCTATAATAAATTTCGGAAAGAGGTGTTTGGGCATGAAAAAGTGGGAAAAGGATCATTTAGGTATGGTCATGGGGATATTGAATGTGACACCAGACTCTTTTTCGGATGGTGGTAAATATATGCAATTGAAAGAAGCGGTTGCGCATGCCTTGCAAATGGCGAAAGATGGAGCGGCAATTATTGATATAGGGGGAATATCGACACGCCCGGGTTTTTTGGAAGTTTCTCCAGATGAGGAATTAACAAGAATACTTCCGGTTATTAAAGCTGTACGAGAAGTGCTTCCTGACATTTGGATATCAGTGGATACATGGCGTGCGGTGGTTGCTGAACAAGCTATTTTAGCAGGAGCAGATATAATAAATGATCAATGGGGTGCGAAAAAAGAACCGCAAATTGCGCAAATTGCAGCTAAATATAATGTGCCGATTTGTTTAATGCATAATCGAGAGAACGCTAATTATGATGATTTTCTAGAGGATGTGAAGCAAGACCTATTAGAAAGTGTTGCAATTGCAAAAGATGCACAAGTGCCAGATGAACATATCATCCTTGATCCGGGTTTTGGTTTCGTTAAAACGCCAGCGCAGAATTTAGAGATTTTACGCCGAATAGATGAGATTGTGGCACTCGGATATGAAGTTTTGCTGGGTACCAGTCGCAAATCAACCATTGGCTTAGTTTTAGGAGGATCGCCTGAAGAGAGAATGGAAGGAACTGGAGCGACAGTAGTGTATGGTTTTACAAAAGGGTGTACAATTACACGAGTACATGATGTTCTACCGATTGCTCGAATGGTTCGGATGACCGATGCGATCACTGGAAAGTTAGATATTACAAAATTATAAAGGGGTGCCCTAATTGGATAAAATATATTTAAACGAATTAGCATTTTACGGTTATCATGGAGTTCTATCAGAAGAAAATAAACTTGGTCAAAAATTTACCGTGTCTTTAATACTAGGCCTTTCCACAAAAAAAGCAGGAAACTCGGATGATGTAAACGATACAGTTAGTTATGCGGACGTCTATGAAACGGTTAAAGAGATTGTAGAAGGAAAACCTTTTAAACTAATCGAGGCACTCGCGGAAAAAATTGCGACAGAGGTTCTAGTAAACTACCCGCTTCTTCAAGAAATAACTGTAAAATTAATTAAACCAAATCCACCAATTCCAGGACATTATCATTCTGTTGCGGTAGAAATTGAACGCAAAAGAAGTGAACTAAATGGCTAAAGCTTTTTTATCGATAGGGACAAACATTGGAGAGCGATTGGATAATTTAAATAATGCGGTCAGTGGATTAGCTGAAGCGGAACAAATTGGTATAGTCAAAGTATCTAGTGTTTATGAAACCGATGCAGTAGGCTTTGAAGATCAAGCGGCATTTCTAAATATCGTTATAGAGATTGAAACAAGTTTTGCCCCAGTTGAATTACTAGACTTTTGTTTAAAATTAGAACTTGAGTTGGGGCGTGTCCGCTTATTTAAATGGGGGCCACGGTTGATCGATATTGACATATTATTATATGATGATGTTAAAATGGACACAAAAAAGCTGAAAATCCCGCACCCTTATATGAAGGAAAGAGCTTTTGTGATGATTCCGCTAGTAGAAATCTCGCCCGACAAAGCTAGCATTCATGTTAATCATGCTGTTTTGGCTGAGCAAGGTGTCCGGAAAACAAAAAAACAAGTGAAGTGGTAAAAATGGCACTTGCAGAAAAAACTGTTTATGATAACATATCACTAGCGCAAAGTAAGAGGAAAGGGGTTTTAAAATGTTTAAAATAGGCAATGTAGAAATTAAAAATCAAGTAGTTGTAGCTCCAATGGCGGGGATCTCTAATTCCGCATTCCGTCTTACAGTCAAAGAATTCGGAGCTGGACTTGTTTGCTGCGAAATGATTAGCGACAAAGGAATCACATACCGAAACGCCAAAACACTTGATATGCTATATATTGATGAAAAAGAAAAACCGCTAAGTTTACAAATTTTTGGTGGCGAAAAAGAAACGCTTGTGGAAGCGGCTAAATTCGTTGCTGAAAATACAACCGCTGATATTATCGATATAAATATGGGTTGCCCAGTTAACAAAATAATTAAGTGTGAAGCCGGAGCAAAGTGGTTGCTTGATCCAAATAAAGTTTATGATATGGTTGCTGCGGTTGTAGATGCTGTTGACAAACCAGTGACAGTAAAAATGCGTATTGGCTGGGATGAGGAGCATGTATTTGCTATCGAAAATGCATTAGCCGCTGAACGTGCCGGAGCTGCAGCTGTTGCAATGCACGGACGCACACGTGTTCAAATGTACGAAGGTAGCGCAAACTGGGATGTACTTAGAGATGTGAAGCGTGAATTGAAGATTCCGTTTATGGCCAACGGAGATGTTAGAACTCCCGAAGATGCAAAACGGATTTTAGAACACACAGGAGCGGATGGCGTGATGATTGGTCGAGCAGCACTTGGGAACCCATGGATGATTTATCGAACCGTTAAATATCTTGAAACGGGGGAACTTCTACCAGAACCAGAACCACGTGAAAAAATGCAAACGGCTATGCTACACTTAAATCGTTTAGTCGAATTAAAAGGGGAAAATATTGCTGTTCGCGAATTCAGACAACATGCTGCTTACTATCTAAAAGGCGCTAGAGGAAGTACTCGAGCTAAAGTCGCTGCAAACCAAGCGACAAAACAAGCAGAAATGGAAGCAATTTTAAATGAATTTGTTCTTCAATATGAAGAAAAAGAACTAGCAAAACAAGATTAATCAGTGTTGCCCCGAGTTTTCGGGGCAATTTTTAAATTTATACTAGAAAAACAACACTAAAAGAGCGTATAATGGAAACATCTGTAGAAATGAATAGAATAGGAGTGTACCTATATGAGTAACGAGAATCACGAAGAACTAAATGACCAACTCATCGTCCGTCGCGAAAAAGTAGAAACATTGCGCGAAGAAGGCATTGATCCCTTTGGTGGCAAATTTATCCGTTCCATCAGCCCAGAGGAGATTGAAACAAAATTTGCGGATAAATCAAAAGAAGAACTTGAAGAAGCTTCTATTGAAGTAACAGTAGCAGGACGTATTATGACAAAACGTGTAAAAGGAAAAGTTGGTTTTACACATATTCAAGATCGTTTCCACCAATTGCAAATTTATATCCGCAAAGATGCCATTGGCGAAGACGCATATGCGGTATTCAAAGTAGCTGATTTAGGAGACATTATTGGTATTAAAGGAACTATCTTTAGAACAAATACTGGCGAACTATCTGTAAAAGCAACAGAGTTCACATTGCTATCCAAGTCGTTGCGCCCCCTACCTGATAAATATCATGGTTTAAAAGATGTGGAACAACGCTATCGCCAACGTTATTTAGACTTAATTACAAATGAAGAAAGTCAAAATCGATTCGTTATGCGCAGTAAAATTTTGAAATACACACGTGATTATATGGATAATCAAGGTTTCTTAGAAGTGGAAACGCCTGTACTACACACAATTGCTGGCGGTGCTGCTGCGAAACCGTTTATCACACATCATAACGCGTTAGATATGGAGCTATATTTACGAATTGCACTAGAATTACATTTAAAACGATTGATTGTCGGTGGAATGGACAAAGTATACGAAATTGGCCGTGTATTCCGCAATGAAGGAACATCCACGCGCCATAATCCCGAATTTACTATGTTAGAATCTTATGCAGCATATGAAGATTATGAAGATGTAATGGATTTAGTAGAAGGATTAGTTTCTACTGTATGTGAACAAGTAAATGGAACAACAAAGATTACTTACGGTGAATATAATGTTGACTTAACACCAAACTGGCGCCGAATCCACATGGCAGATGCGGTTAAAGAATATGTTGGAGTAGACTTCTGGAAAGTAACATCTGATGAAGAGGCTCATAAATTAGCTAAAGAGCATCATGTCCAAGTTACAAAACACATGACATATGGCCATATTCTTAATGAATTTTTCGAAACATTTGTTGAAGAAAAACTCATCCAACCAACATTTGTGTATGGACACCCGGTTGAAATATCTCCACTAGCTAAGAAAAATACAGAAGATGAACGTTTTACTGATCGTTTTGAATTATTTATTGTTGGACGTGAACACGCGAATGCCTTTTCAGAATTAAATGACCCTATAGATCAAAGAGAACGTTTTGAAGCCCAAATGAAAGAACGAGAACAAGGAAATGATGAAGCACATGGAATGGATGCTGATTTCCTAGAGGCGTTAGAATATGGGTTGCCGCCAACAGGTGGATTAGGGATAGGGATAGATCGTTTAGTAATGCTCCTAACTGATGCACCATCCATTCGTGACATCTTACTATTCCCAACAATGAAACACAGAGATTAATCAAAATCCAGGACTGTTATATTCAGTTCTGGATTTTATATTTTTAGTCAGAAAAACAAATTTTCCAAAGAGAAACTTTTTCTTAAAATATGCTTGCAATACCTGTAAAAACATGATATATTTATAAACGTTCCAGTTAAACAAAGACAAAATGTCTTCGAAGAAATTAAATTTTTTTGAAAAAACATCTTGACTTTGAATAATGGATAGAGTAAGATATAAGAGTTGCTGCTAAACAAGGTAGCAAAGAAAAGTGACCTTTGAAAACTGAACAAAGAAGAAGACGAAAAGCAATGAGACGTAAAGTCTCACTGGTAATCGCAGGGCAGAA
>NZ_JAASUA010000022.1:0-4131 GCF_014322845.1 Listeria immobilis
TCGGTTCCATTTTCATCTACTACCGTCACGTTTTGGATCTCTAATAAGTCATTGATGGAATCTGTGATACTTGCTTGTGTCCATGTAGAAGTCGTGTTGCCAAAGCTTGCATTCACATGCCAATCAAAACTATCATCTCGGTTCGTCAAGTCTTCATGTTGTTTGTCATTCACATCTTTGTGAATAATTGGTTCTTCTGGAGCGTCATTCACAACGACACCAACACGTTCAGGCTCAACTACTTGTAAATTATTAGAAGCAAAAGCAAAGGAGTTCCATGCTGCTCGAGTTTGTTCATCAATAGATCTATTGGTTAAATCTGAACTCAAATCACTTGGTGCCTGCATAGAGAAGCTTAACATGATGTTATCTCCAGTTTTAAATTCTGCATTATCAAGTAAAGTAATCTTAAAGCTATGAATTTGAGTCCAATCAGTCACAGCAATTTCATCGGTCCAATTCGGTTGTTGTGAATCCATAGGATTAACGATTGGATTAGTTGTTTCTGGATAAAGCACATTTTGAGTTAAATCGTCTCTCATTGGATTAGTAGCGGTACTATACGTAATAGCCACTTTTCCAGCCCAAACATCGGGAACCTTAATTGGTCCTGTCATAGTTGGTGTGAATTGACTACCTCGTTGCGAATTATCTGTAATACCTAAATCGCCAATAGATGGAAGTACATCCATTAATACCATTTGATTGATTTGTGTCTCTCCATCATTAGTTAAATTAAGTTGATAATCAATGTTTCCCCCTAATGAAGTGTGGCCAAATTTTGAAAAACCAGTATCCTGATCACCTTTTACTAATTTGGAAGTAGATATTTTGTCCTCACGGATAATATTATATTTGTTCCCTGATATTATTAAATTTTCATCGGTATTGCCATTTTGGTTGATATCACTCGTATCTTGTTTTTTGACAGAGTTAGTGATGGCATCTCCTGTTTGGGTTGGTACATCAAAATCAGTATTTCCAACAGAACCATAAACCATTGTTGTTAAAGTACTTGGTGCATTGTCTGCTATCTTAATGTTAAATTGATAAGAAAGTTGTAAGCCCGGATAAATCGAATCTGCATTCCATTTAATTTCAACTAGTTGCTGTCCAGTTCCGTTATAATTACCATCAACAATTTTTATGGTTCCTTCTGGGTTAATACCAGTGGAAGTACTTTCCCCCCACTCCGTATTTGTTGACACTTGATAAGCTGGGTCATCCGTATCAACTATCACTCCTTTTGGAAGTAGCAACATCTCACTAAGTGGTGCTGTTGCTTGTTTCACTGAAGCACTATCATTAATTAATCGTCCAACAAGGTGATTACTACCTGTTTTAACAATACCATTCTCTTCATCAGTAAAAAATACTGCGCTTTTTAAAATAGGAACTGAGTTAGGTGGTGGCGGAATGATGGAAGCTGTTCTCGTACCCGTCCCAGTAGAAACATCATTTGCATCCGTACTGTTATCCCAAGCTACTTGTTTGCCCTCAGCATTATATCCGACAACATCATAGTTGACAGTATTAGCAACATTCCCTGTGTAGCCTTCTTTCACACTGTAATACATAGAAACGTAATTATTTGTACCGGCCCCTCGGTTAACATAACTATACCTAATATTACTGATATGTGCGTTAGCAGAATAACCATAATCCGCTAAACTATATGTTCCTTTACCAGCGTTTGCAACTAACAATGTTTCTTCTCCATCAATAGTCACATAAATATTTGCTTTTGGCTCTGTTGAAGCATCTAAACCAACTGCATCAGGGGGCAAAGCATCTGGATTAAAATCTGAATTTCCTACTACAATTTTGTTCAAATTTAAATTATCATCTATATTATATGTGACATCATATTTATCAAATGGGATTGTACCACTATTAGCAGTATATGCTGGATTAAATAAATCAAAACGTAAAAGTGCACTATCATAAACACTCGGGTTTGGATTTTTGTTATCCCCTGTTCCTATATCACCACTTCCATTAGAAGGTCCTGTATGTGTTGGAAAGTAGACTGCACCACTTGGGGCAGGAACATCATTACCAGCTGGTCCAGCATAAGTTTTGGCTGAAGCATCTTTAGAAATCGTTTGACCACCATAATCCACAGAAGAAACAGAGGCTTTATTGGTGTATCCCGTTGGTTCAGTTATACCTGTATCATAGGTTGTACGAACCTCAATGGTTTTATTGAATAAGGAGTCTCCATCTGCTACTGCTTTTTGTGTATTAATTGTCGGTGCGTCAAATTCCCATGTTACTGTATGTGCATTACTATCATACACACCATTTGAATCATCACTAACATATGTTAATCCTGTTGGTATAGTATCTACCACTTTAATTTTACTACCTTCTTTAAAGTAAAGTAGACCTGTATCTTTTGCGTCTGCATTAACTTTGATAGACCATACACCTGTGTCACCTTCAACAGCTGGATCGCTACTTGTCGTACCATTCTTAAGAGTTTGCTTATATTCTTTGGAAATAGCTAAACTAGAAGAGGATTTTACGGTAACCGATGCATCATCTGTTGCATCTCCAGTAAAATCATCTGCTGTGAAAGTCGCATTGGCAACAAATGTAGTTCCATTTACTGTTTCACCATTTTCAGAATGTGCTTTAATAAGAACTTGCTCTGCTTGTCCAGCATTCAATGTATCAAAATGATATGTCAAGCGATGAGTAGCTGCATCATATGTGGGCGCTATATTGAAAATTTTCAATTCATTTAAATCTTGCGTAAATGAAGCGTTGTTAGGAAGTGTTACTTGGATATTTGCATTATGGTATATAGTTTGACTTCCTGTTACTTTAAAATTCAACGCAAAAACAGCATCCTGTCCAGCTTGAATCGTTTTACTTACAGGCGCAATATCAATATCTGTATTAATATTACCTGATTGAAGTGACGGTGTACCTGCTGAATTTTCTGCAATAATTAGCAATGTATTCGATGTATGTTCCTTTCCATCTACAGTTGTCTTACCAATAAGACCATAATTATCCGCTTTTCCAGCTTTCAATGTTAAGTCAGCAGAATTATCGTTTTTATCCTCCTTCCAAATAATATTTAATTCTGATTTATCTTGGTTAAAAGTCGCTTCCTTGATGTTGTCTTTCAAATCGTTGTCAACAATTTTTTCATAGGATATGCCTTTTGGAATAGCAATTGTTGCAGTGTCCCCACTAGTCTGGGCAATATGAACATCAAAATCCGAGTTCACTTTGACACTTTGATTGTCTGCCGATAACTTAAGTACTTTATCTTCTGTACTTGAGCTATTGTTTGTTGCAGCTGAGGCAGCAATAGGCGTTAGAAACGCTTGGACTATTAATAATAACGCAGCAACACTGGCAAATCCTCTTTTAAATCTAGCCTTTTTGTGTCTAGACATTTTTCCACCCTTTCTTTTTTGTTGCGGAATTTCATAAACCTTTTTCATACAAAATCAGGTGTCATTATGAGATTTACGCTTAATTTTGACTACAACACTCATGTAAGTCTATTATTATATTAACAGGTTGGGCATCTATCGCATGTGTAAATTACACGTTTTTAAATTGTTTTTGTGAACATTGTTAAATTCCACTTAGTTTAATCGGAATTAGATTTAAATATATCGACTTACTTTGTGAAAAAACGAACAAAAATGGCTCCATTACTTATCTTAAAATGAGAACTTTAAGAGTAGACATACAGAAAACGAATGCTTAATTTTTTATTTTTTCTAGTAAATATAAGAAAAAATGTTATAAAAAATTGACAAAATATGTGCATTATTAACAATAAAAAACATAACTCAAAATATTTCTCCCAACTTCATTCATATAACTTTATCAAGCTATAAATTTACCGGTTTAACAAAAAAACGGATTTAGGTGTCCTTTATAAAGGTCCTACCTAAATCCATTTTTCTAATCACTGATATTAAGCTTATTAGTTTATTTTTTATTTTTTCTAGTTGAATGTCTCATGAATAGCGCTATACCGAATAATAGAAGTGCTAATCCGGCTAATATACCACTATTTTGTGTGCTGTCCCCTGTTTTTGGCAAGGAACTTTTTTCTTTCGCTTGTTTGGTAGGTTCTTTTGTCACCGTTGGCTGAATGCT
>NZ_JAASUA010000023.1:0-3121 GCF_014322845.1 Listeria immobilis
GGTACAAGAAGACCTGCAAGCAGTGCAAGTGACGTTAAAAGATGCCTTTGAATCAGCGACAGGAGATGCGGTATTTATGTGGCTACAAACGACTCGAACAGAAGCGATACAAGCGAGTAGAGAAGCATTGGAAGCTTCATGGTAAGCAAGTACAAGGGATAGAAACGGATTCAATAGGAAGTGTCCACGGTAAATGGCTGACTGAACGGAGAGAAGGAATTTAAGGAGTGGATACGAGCGTCTGATTTACACGCTAATGTTTGCCAATGTTGAACCATTGGCCGAGTTCCCGACGGCGAGGGGGTCTTGAAAAGGTTTTAGGTTTTCACTTGCCAAATGGAATGAATAGAGCTATGCTAAAAATAACTTCATAACGGACGCGAAAAAAGCCTATGAGTTGAACGCTCACAGACTTTTTATACCGTGTAAGAAAGAAACCACCTTTCTTACAGGCTTCGCATTAGTGCTTTGTTATCAAAATAAGAGTATCGGGAGTATCCGATATCCTTATCTTATAAACAAAGCGCTAATAAGTCAATCGGAAAGTAAACGAATTGATAGTGAAAACCTTGTAAGAACGGACGAAACCTCTTACAAGCGAGCTATCGAGGCGTTTACTTTTTTTGTTGAAAAAAATCGAAAAAGACCTCTGAAAACCATCAACCAGCGGAGACGGCACGCCGGGGAGCGCCCAGCGCTCCAACGGCAGTGACCGACGGGACGTCGGAGCTGGGCAAGGAGGAGCGTAGCGACGAGTTTCTTATTAACTTGATTTTAGTTAAACTTTACGAGAAAAAGAAAATAAATGGCAGAGTAGAGCCAATGAGGAAGGAGGTGCAAAGGGCATGGGAGTCAAAAAAATAGACGCTTTCATCAATAACGATGATCGAGTACGAGTAACGGAAATGAATGACATAATAGAGCTGCAGTTTATGAGTCATTGGAATCGAGAATGTCCGATAGTCAAATTGGATAAGTCTCGTTACTTGGTGAAATCGACGGGAGAAATTGGGGAATTTAATCAATCAATGACTCGAAAAGATAATTTAAACTCTTTGCGCCAATCTTTTAAACGGCTGTCTTACTTGATAAATGCCAACTTTACGGGAGCAAACAATGAATTATGGATAACGATGACATATAAAAAGAATATGACCGACAATAAACAAGCTTCTGCAGATTTTGACCGATTTTTGAAGCGATTTAAATATTTTTGTGAACAGACATATGGAAAGACAAGAGGACATATGGAATATGTGAAGGCGATAGAGCCACAAGAACGGGGTGCGTGGCATTTTCATTTATTAGTGAAATTCCCATTGATGAAAAAAGTATACATACCGAACAGTTTATATGCAGCAATTTGGGGTCATGGCATTGTGAATGTGAAACGTCCAGATAGAACGGATAACATAGGAGCCTATTTTACGAGCTATTTGACAAATTTAGAGGTAGAAGAAGGTTTAACTGTCGAAGAGGAAGAAGAACACGTGAGCGAGCTCCTACAGGCTCCTGGAGCACGTACCGTAGAAGTAACGAAGTCGGACGAATCCAAACGAGTGATAAAAGGGGGACGTCTGCACTTATATCCACGGGGCATGCAGTTGTACAACAAGTCGAAAGGAATTAAAATGCCTCTACGAAAAGATAGCAAATGGCGTAAAGCGGTGCGAAAATATGGCTTAAAACCCCAACATTTAGCGCTTCGCAAGTCGTTGTTGATAGAAGATGTGGAGAATGAATTTCAAAATGTGCTGATTATTGAACAGTATAATCGGAATGTGTGGAAAGAGGATTCGATACTGGCGAAAAGGCAGTTTTATTTGGAGCGCTTAGAAAAAGCCGAAAAAGAAGGGGCAGAAACATGGTATTTGGCATTTATGCGGTATGAATTAGACCAAATAGAAAACAAGTATGCCCGTTTAGAGGAAATAGAGGAATTGCAACAAAAAAACAAAGAACTAGTGCGTAATTAGTTCCTTGTCAGAGTGGATGTCGGTTATTTTGAAGGATGGAAGCTTCTAGAGACTGCAGGTCGCTCATAATTTCTTGAACAGAACGAGTGTTTAACGAAGATTCTTCTGTATTAGATTCTTTTTCTTTCTTCTTTTTGGCTTTTTCTTCGGCTTCAATTCCACTAACCGTTTTACCTTCGTATTTGAATTGTGGTTTAGAATATTTGTCATCAAATATTGTTGGGGTGTTAACGACTTCGACACCATTTATGCCATCTAAAGGAGCATCAATTTTTAGCTTTTCATTATTGTTTAAGTAGCCTTCAATATGTACTATACCCGTTGGATTTGTGTAGGTTTTTGTTAGTGTAATAGATTCTATATTGTTGTAGTTGTATTTTAGAAATTTTTCAATCCGTGGTTTTTGTTCCTGCATCAATTCTTTTTCTTGATGTTTCATGTATAAGTACCCTCCAAGTATAACAAATAGTAGTATAATCAGTATAATTATAATGATTTTTATTATCCGTTTTCTTTTTTTATTTTTCATGAAGTCAACTCCCGTTAATTATGCAATACAAGATAAATATAACATATGAGGTGATGAATTTGGCAACATTTACAGATGAGCAGTATTTTAGTTTAGCTGATGAAGTTTATAATAACGACACTTTGAAGCTGGGAAGCTTAATTAAGACAAAAGATGTTTCTGGTAAATATTCTAAATGGCGAGTGATTAACTCAGTTGACAAGCCAGGAAGTGGATTACAAGCTATCGCCGTTGTACCAGCAAAAGAATATAAAAAAGGAAAAATGACGTATGATGACGCTATTTTTGTGGCACGAGGTTCGGAACCCAATACGAAGCAATTTATGAAAGATTGGATTCATACGGATATTGGAAAATTGGGTATTGGTCAGAAACCAGAAGCAGATAGAAAGTTAAAAAAAGCTGTAGGAGAACCGTCTCAAACAGTAGCTGATTTTGCTAAAAAATGGTCGTTACCGGGAAAAGGAATGGCTCAATTACCAGCTTGGTACAGCAATACCGACAACCAATTTTATGATTATCAAGTGTTTGTGAATCAAACGTTAAAGGATTATCAGATTCCAAACTATACGTTTACGGGGCATAGTTTGGGTGGCGCTTTATCGCAATATATGGG
>NZ_JAASUA010000024.1:0-2473 GCF_014322845.1 Listeria immobilis
GGAAAAAGCGGAGCCGTAGCGAAAGCGAGTCTGAATAGGGCGAATAAGTAACAGGTCGTAGACCCGAAACCAGGTGATCTACCCATGTCCAGGATGAAGGTAAGGTAATACTTACTGGAGGTCCGAACCCACGCACGTTGAAAAGTGCGGGGATGAGGTGTGGGTAGCGGAGAAATTCCAATCGAACTTGGAGATAGCTGGTTCTCTCCGAAATAGCTTTAGGGCTAGCCTCGAGGTAAAGAGTCATGGAGGTAGAGCACTGTTTGGACTAGGGGCCCTTCTCGGGTTACCGAATTCAGATAAACTCCGAATGCCATGTACTTATACTCGGGAGTCAGACTGCGAGTGATAAGATCCGTAGTCGAAAGGGAAACAGCCCAGACCACCAGTTAAGGTCCCCAAATATATGTTAAGTGGAAAAGGATGTGGGGTTGCTTAGACAACCAGGATGTTGGCTTAGAAGCAGCCACCATTGAAAGAGTGCGTAATAGCTCACTGGTCGAGTGACCCCGCGCCGAAAATGTACCGGGGCTAAACATATTACCGAAACTGTGGATGAACCTCTTTAGAGGTTCGTGGTAGGAGAGCGTTCTAAGGGCGGTGAAGTCAGACCGGAAGGACTGGTGGAGCGCTTAGAAGTGAGAATGCCGGTATGAGTAGCGAAAGAAGGGTGAGAATCCCTTCCACCGAATATCTAAGGTTTCCTGAGGAAGGCTCGTCCGCTCAGGGTTAGTCGGGACCTAAGCCGAGGCCGATAGGCGTAGGCGATGGACAACAGGTAGAGATTCCTGTACCAGTGCTAATTGTTTAACCGATGGGGTGACACAGAAGGATAGGGAATCGCACGAATGGAAATGTGCGTCCAAGCAGTGAGTGTGAGAAGTAGGCAAATCCGCTTCTTGCGAAGCATGAGCTGTGATGGGGAAGGAAATAAAGTACGGAAGTTCCTGATTTCACGCTGTCAAGAAAAGCCTCTAGGAAGAGTAGTACTGCCCGTACCGCAAACCGACACAGGTAGATGAGGAGAGAATCCTAAGGTGAGCGAGAGAACTCTCGTTAAGGAACTCGGCAAAATGACCCCGTAACTTCGGGAGAAGGGGTGCTCTATTAGGGTGCAAGCCCGAGAGAGCCGCAGTGAATAGGCCCAGGCGACTGTTTAGCAAAAACACAGGTCTCTGCAAAACCGTAAGGTGACGTATAGGGGCTGACGCCTGCCCGGTGCTGGAAGGTTAAGAGGAGTGCTTAGCTTCGGCGAAGGTACGAATTGAAGCCCCAGTAAACGGCGGCCGTAACTATAACGGTCCTAAGGTAGCGAAATTCCTTGTCGGGTAAGTTCCGACCCGCACGAAAGGCGCAACGATCTGGGCACTGTCTCAACGAGAGACTCGGTGAAATTATAGTACCTGTGAAGATGCAGGTTACCCGCGACAGGACGGAAAGACCCCGTGGAGCTTTACTGCAACCTGATATGGAATGTTTGTACCGCTTGTACAGGATAGGTAGGAGCCGAAGAGACGTGTGCGCTAGCATACGAGGAGGCAATGGTGGGATACTACCCTGGCTGTATGACCATTCTAACCCGCCACGCTTAGCGCGTGGGGAGACAGTGTCAGGTGGGCAGTTTGACTGGGGCGGTCGCCTCCTAAAGAGTAACGGAGGCGCCCAAAGGTTCCCTCAGAATGGATGGAAATCATTCGCAGAGTGTAAAGGCACAAGGGAGCTTGACTGCGAGACTGACAAGTCGAGCAGGGACGAAAGTCGGGCTTAGTGATCCGGTGGTTCCGCATGGAAGGGCCATCGCTCAACGGATAAAAGCTACCCCGGGGATAACAGGCTTATCTCCCCCAAGAGTCCACATCGACGGGGAGGTTTGGCACCTCGATGTCGGCTCGTCGCATCCTGGGGCTGTAGTCGGTCCCAAGGGTTGGGCTGTTCGCCCATTAAAGCGGCACGCGAGCTGGGTTCAGAACGTCGTGAGACAGTTCGGTCCCTATCCGTCGCGGGCGCAGGAAATTTGAGAGGAGCTGTCCTTAGTACGAGAGGACCGGGATGGACACACCGCTGGTGTACCAGTTGTTCCGCCAGGAGCATCGCTGGGTAGCTATGTGTGGCAGGGATAAACGCTGAAAGCATCTAAGCGTGAAGCCCCCCTCAAGATGAGATTTCCCATTTCTTCGGAAAGTAAGATCCCTGAAAGATGATCAGGTAGATAGGTTTGGAGTGGAAGTGTAGCGATACATGGAGCGGACAAATACTAATCGATCGAGGACTTAACCAAAAAATGAAACGAAGTTACCTAACTGAACCCTTTCTTCTCTAGTTTTGAGAGAGCAATCTTTCTAATTCTTTATATTGTCTGGTAGTTATGGCGAGAAGGTCACACCCGTTCCCATCCCGAACACGGTAGTTAAGCTTCTCTGCGCCAATGGTAGTTGGGGGCTTCCCCCTGCGAGAGTAGGTCGCTGCCGGGCAA
>NZ_JAASUA010000025.1:0-2362 GCF_014322845.1 Listeria immobilis
TGTTTATGCTAATTTAAAAAGGGGCCACTTTTTATAGGTGCGATGGTTGAAAAAGGGACCACTACTAACTCACAATAAGTAAAGAGTCAGTTTACTTATTGGAGGTCCTGGAGTGATAAAATTTATGGATAAATTAACCATCATACGTCTATTAGAAGGTGGGCGTTCTCAACGATCTGTCGCAAAAGAATTGGGACTAAACCGAAAAACGGTTAGTCGTTATTGGAGACAATATCAAATTGCACAACGAAACTTAGAAAATGACCCAGCAGATCCTATGAAAAAAGAGGCATTAACTGCCCCCCCTACTTATCAATCTAAGAATAGAAAACCAAGGAAATATACTCCTGAAATCGACCAACGGGTCGAAGAAATACTTGCCTTTGATCAGTTAAAAGCAAAACAGTTGGGTCCTCATAAACAACAATTAACGATTGTTGCTATTCACGAAATACTAGTATCTGAAGGGTTTGACATTGCACAGAGTACTTTACGTCCTTATGTTCGAGAAAAAGTCCAAGCAAAAAAAGAAGCTTATATCAAGCAATTATATCCTTTAGGCTATCGGGCAGAATTTGATTTTGGAGAAGTAAAATGTTTGATCAATCAACAAAAACGAACGTTAACTATCGCTGTATTTTCTTGTCCTGCTTCTGGTTATCGCTGGGGGAAACTTTATGAATCGGCGAACCAACAAGTGTTTCTTGATGCACATATCCGTTTTTTTGAACACCTCAAAGGTGTTTATTCAACAGTCGTTTATGACAATATGCGAAATGTAGTTAAACGTTTCATAGGTCCACATGAAAAGGAGCTCAATGATGAATTAGTAAAATTAGCTCTTTACTACCGTTTTGAACCAATTGTAACCAATGCATTTAGTGGTCATGAAAAAGGACACGTAGAAAAAAGTGTCCAGGTTCTCCGAAGAAAAGCATTCATTAAACAATATGAGTTTGAATCAATTGAACACGCTCAAAAACATCTAGATCAGGCAATGATTGAACTGAATTCAGCTTCAACAATTGTGGTGGAACAAGCTCAGTTACAAGCACTGAGAGGAAGTTATGATTATGGTGTAACAACAAAGCAAACCGTAGACAAATATAGTTTTGTACATGTAGACGGAAATTATTACTCTGTGCCAGATTATTTAGTTGGTCAAAAAGTTACCGTAAAGCGTTACCTCAATGAACTAAAGATAGTGGGTTCTAGTCAAGTTATCGCTACACATACCATTCAAAAAGGAGAAAAACAATATTCCATTGATATTCGACACTATTTAACCACATTTTTACGAAAACCTAAGTCACTAGAGCATTCACTTGTATTGAAGAAAGCACCTAAGCTTCATCGCTGCTTCCTTCTGTATTACCAAAAGACTCCACGGAGGTTTCTTCAATTTATTGAACAACACTTGGGAGATTCCATAGACCAACTCATTCTACAGTTGGAAGAAGAAGCAATAAAAGACCAAAAGGTCTTTAAAACTTTGCCGGGTCGTGCAGTAAATGAAGCAAGAAATCAATTGCAAGAATACAATGTGATCCATCAGGTGAGAAAGGTGATAAATAAATGATTGAAACATACGCTAAACAACTAAAACTTCCTTATTTAAAAAGAAATTATTCGGCTTTGATCCAGCAAGCAATTGATCTTGATCAAAGTTATGAAGAATTTATCACTCAAGTACTTACAGTAGAACTTGAGCAACGACAAAACAATCGAATCCAAACATTGATACGTCAATCAAAATTACCAAGTAAAGTTACTTTTGATGATTATATGGATAGCCATTTAGAAACCAAATTGAAGAAGCAAATCAAAGAACTGAAAACCTTACGTTTTATTGAACAAAAAGAGAATCTTATTCTAATGGGAAATCCAGGCGTTGGAAAAACACATTTAGCGACTGTTCTTGGAATGGAAGCTTGTCTTTCAGGTAAAAGTGTTCTATTTACCAATATTCCCAATCTAGTCATCGAATTAAAAGAATCTATGAGTGCCAATCAACTAAATTTTTATAAACGTCGATTTGGCAAATACGATTTAGTTATCCTAGATGAATTAGGTTATGTTTCATTTGATCAAGTTGGTAGCGAAATACTGTTTAATCTTCTTTCCAATAGAACAACTGCTGGTTCTATGATTATTACAACAAATCTGTCATTTGATCGTTGGGAAGAAACTTTTAAAGATCCAATGCTTACGGCAGCTATGGTGGACCGTTTGGCCCATCGGGCCCATGTATTGGATCTCAGTGGTCCATCTTTTCGTGTAGAAGATACCAAGAATTGGCTAAAATAATTTTTTGGCCCCTTTTTGAATCATCCGATGGCCCCTTTTTCAGTTGCGTTTAACA
>NZ_JAASUA010000026.1:0-1570 GCF_014322845.1 Listeria immobilis
GTTCTATACTTTTGTATTAAAATCAGATATTATTATTTATATAATAAAATTAAAAAGGGGTTTTTGTATTGAAAAATAACAGAAAATGCATCACAACTATTTTAGCTTTGACACTCTTAACAACTTTCTCGCTATCTACTCCTGTATTGGCAGAAGATTCTCCAAGCAACACTCCTATAGATGCGGAAACAATTCTAAGTGAGGACATAAATGAATCCGTTTACACGCCAGAAATACAAAGCAAAGAGGAAAAAGCAGAGGCAGAAGCAAAACCAACTGAAGAAATAAATCCAGAAGCAACAACCAAGTCCGCTCGTCTTTTTTCAAGCTCAAAAAGCTATTCTGCTGCAAACCAGTATATTATTAGCCAGAACTATACGAATCCTGTCATTGAAAAACAAATAAAGAACTTTGAGCGATTTAATTATAAAGATGGATACGGCAAACCAAGAGGATTTGTTGTTCATGAAACAGCCAATAATAATTCTACTATTACTAGTGAAATTAATTACATGACTTCTAATTGGAGAAACGCATTTGTTCATACCTTTGTAGATAGCAGTCGTATTATCCAAATTCATCCGACTGAATATGGAGTATGGGGTGCAGGCGCGAAAGCTAATTCGTATTTTGTTCAATCTGAGTTAGTACGAGAGAGTACAAAAGAGAAATTTTATAAATCAATAAACAATGATGCTTATTATGTCGCATATAATTTAAAGCAATATGGTTTAGTTCCAGTAAATGCACATAATACTGGTGTTGGAACTGTTTGGTCTCATGATTCTGTCAGCCGTTATCTAGGTGGTACTACTCATAGTGATCCAGTAAGTTATTTTGCAAAATGGGGATATACTTTTAATGAATTTTTTGATTTAGTAAATTACAAATATAACGAACTTTCTGCACCTCTTAATAAAACATACTATGCGAAGTCAGCAGTAAGCCTTAGAACGACTGCAGACTGGTCAAGCAATATAGTTATCAATATTCCAGAAGGTGCAACTGTTACAATTAATGAAAATTCTAAAACAGCAGATGGCTTTTATAAAGTAAGCTATGGTGGAAAAACCGGTTGGATGAAACTGACCTATTTCTCTAAACAACCTGTTCTTAATACATATTATGCCGCTTCTGACTTAAACTTAAGAAAATCCGCTTCATGGGATAGTGCTATTGTTGGGACAGTTCCAACAAATGCTAAAGTAACCATCAATAATACTACAAATACTGATAACTTCTACAAAGTTACCTATAATGGGATGACCGGCTGGATGAAATTATCTTACTTTGCAAGTAAACCTGTTTTAGAAAATGTTTATGCTAAATCAGCTATTGACTTAAGATCCGCTGCTAATTGGGATAGCTCTATAGCTTTCAGTCTTAAAGAAGGCGACAAAGCCACTCTTAATAACACCACAGAAACGAATGGCTTTTATAAAATTACTGTAAATGGCAATGTTGGCTGGATGAAAGCATCTTATTTTGCAAACAAACCTGTTTTAGAAAATGTTTATGCTAAATCAGCTATTGACTTAAGATCCGCCGCTAATTGGGATAGCTCTATAGC